>NZ_CP011102.1:317500-320000 GCF_003534205.1 Listeria weihenstephanensis
AGCACCACCTTGCCAAGGTGGGGGTCGCGGGTTCGAACCCCGTCTTCCGCTCCAAAATTTAAGTTGCCATTATCAAGTTTCTAACGCCGGGGTGGCGGAACTGGCAGACGCACAGGACTTAAAATCCTGCGGATAGTGATATCCGTACCGGTTCGATTCCGGTCCTCGGCACCATATACTTATATCATGCGCCCGTAGCTCAACTGGATAGAGTACTTGACTACGAATCAAGCGGTTAGAGGTTCGACTCCTCTCGGGCGCACTTTCGGGAAGTAGCTCAGCTTGGTAGAGCACTTGGTTTGGGACCAAGGGGTCGCAGGTTCGAATCCTGTCTTCCCGACCTTTAAGAAAATATCCCTAATTTTATTATGAAGGGGCCTTAGCTCAGCTGGGAGAGCGCCTGCTTTGCACGCAGGAGGTCAGCGGTTCGATCCCGCTAGGCTCCACCAATTTTTTATGACCTTTGAAAACTGAACAGAAACAAAGATAAAACCAATAGAGACAGCAATGTTTCTAGGTAAGAATCGCAGGGCGGAAATAGAAAGCTATTTCCAAAAGTAATACTAGTAAAGTAATTTGCTAGCGAAGTCAATTTGGCGCAAGGATCTTATTCACGGTGTTGAATAAGTATTCAGATTCATCTTTAATTTTAAAGAGAGTTTGATCCTGGCTCAGGACGAACGCTGGCGGCGTGCCTAATACATGCAAGTCGAACGAACCGAAGAAAGAGCTTGCTCTTTCCGACGTTAGTGGCGGACGGGTGAGTAACACGTGGGCAACCTGCCTGTAAGTTGGGGATAACTCCGGGAAACCGGGGCTAATACCGAATGATAACAAGCGTCGCATGACGCCTGTTTGAAAGATGGTTTCGGCTATCGCTTACAGATGGGCCCGCGGTGCATTAGCTAGTTGGTAGGGTAATGGCCTACCAAGGCAACGATGCATAGCCGACCTGAGAGGGTGATCGGCCACACTGGGACTGAGACACGGCCCAGACTCCTACGGGAGGCAGCAGTAGGGAATCTTCCGCAATGGACGAAAGTCTGACGGAGCAACGCCGCGTGTGTGAAGAAGGTTTTCGGATCGTAAAGCACTGTTGTTAGAGAAGAACAAGGATAAGAGTAACTGCTTGTCCCTTGACGGTATCTAACCAGAAAGCCACGGCTAACTACGTGCCAGCAGCCGCGGTAATACGTAGGTGGCAAGCGTTGTCCGGATTTATTGGGCGTAAAGCGAGCGCAGGCGGTTTCTTAAGTCTGATGTGAAAGCCCCCGGCTCAACCGGGGAGGGTCATTGGAAACTGAGAGACTTGAATGCAGGAGAGGTAAGTGGAATTCCACGTGTAGCGGTGAAATGCGTAGATATGTGGAGGAACACCAGTGGCGAAGGCGGCTTACTGGCCTGTAATTGACGCTGAGGCTCGAAAGCGTGGGGAGCAAACAGGATTAGATACCCTGGTAGTCCACGCCGTAAACGATGAGTGCTAAGTGTTAGGGGGTTTCCGCCCCTTAGTGCTGCAGCTAACGCATTAAGCACTCCGCCTGGGGAGTACGACCGCAAGGTTGAAACTCAAAGGAATTGACGGGGGCCCGCACAAGTGGTGGAGCATGTGGTTTAATTCGAAGCAACGCGAAGAACCTTACCAGGTCTTGACATCCTTTGACCATTCTGGAGACAGAACTTTCCCTTCGGGGACAAAGTGACAGGTGGTGCATGGTTGTCGTCAGCTCGTGTCGTGAGATGTTGGGTTAAGTCCCGCAACGAGCGCAACCCTTAATTTTAGTTGCCAGCATTTAGTTGGGCACTCTAAAGTGACTGCCGGTGCAAGCCGGAGGAAGGTGGGGATGACGTCAAATCATCATGCCCCTTATGACCTGGGCTACACACGTGCTACAATGGATAATACAAAGGGTTGCCAAACCGCGAGGTCGAGCTAATCCCATAAAATTATTCTCAGTTCGGATTGTAGGCTGCAACTCGCCTACATGAAGCCGGAATCACTAGTAATCGTGGATCAGCATGCCACGGTGAATACGTTCCCGGGCCTTGTACACACCGCCCGTCACACCACGAGAGTTTGTAACACCCGAAGTCGGTAGGGTAACCTTTATGGAGCCAGCCGCCGAAGGTGGGACAGATAATTGGGGTGAAGTCGTAACAAGGTAGCCGTATCGGAAGGTGCGGCTGGATCACCTCCTTTCTAAGGAAAAGGAAACCTGCTTTTGTTTTATCTTCTGTTTTGTTCAGTTTTGAGAGGTCAATTCTCTCTAAAGAAGAAAGTTGTTCTTTGAAAACTAGATAAGAAAGTTAGTAAAGTGCGGTATAAGTCTTTGACTTGTACCAACCAAGTAAGAACCGAGAATCAACTGAAAGTAACCTTTCAACTAACCGATACGGCCATCGCTGGCTCGTAGACGTTAAGGAACATACCCGTGGTGAGTTCGAAAGAACAACGACCCACATGGTTAAGTTAGAAAGGGCGCACGGTGGATGCCTTGGC